>JBFMBP010000151.1 GCA_040755155.1 Candidatus Omnitrophota bacterium
CATGAGATCGCCTCCGAAAGGGATATCTAGTCATATAACTAGATAATAGGATACAAGAAAAGGAGTGAAAAATCAAGCGAAAATTTCACTCCCTGTTATTTCTATCTAGTAAACAGCCAAACTCCAGATCCTCTCCCCATCTTGGGAGAGGAATTTAAAAACAACAATCTTAATACATGTTGGTATAAAACGCTTTCACTTCCCCTCCCCCGTCCTCCCTTCCGCCACTTGCTTCAATACGTCGAATATCGTTCCCATGCGGCTGGGAGGCGGCGAGGAGAAAGCATGGCCGATCTCTTTCCTGGAAAAATTTTCGTTTAAATACGTTTGAATGTCCATCCGCTTCTCCCAGCAGCGCATCAGCTGATGGCAGGGCAGCCTGGCGTTCATCCGGCGGCAATATTCGAACGTAACGGGGCCGCCCAGTTGCGGACAACGCCAAATCTCCAAGGCGTCATATTCGGTCAGCGTCGGTCTTTCTTTTTCAGGCATGAGACGTTCCTATCATAATGGCGGCGTCCAGGGAGGAGGCGGTTACCGGACGCCGACGTACTTTTTCCTGTATGCAAAACGATCGTCATTTCTCAAGAAAACCTCAAAGATTCTCCCGCATCCGCTGCTTATAGCCCTCGACGCCGGATTGGGTGTAAGTGTCTTCGTCCTCCACTTTGCGCGTCCCGGCGATGGGATCGATATGCAGCGATTTCAAACGTCCTTTGACGGCGACGGCGTCCATCAAAATCCGCATCAGCGCGAAGACAGAAGCCGCGTCGCGCCGAGGAAATCGCAGAACGACGTTAGGAACGCCCCGGCTGGTAAAGTCCTGGATGGTTCCCCGCAAAGAAGCCCGTTGCGCCGCCGCGAAGGAGACGCCTTTGAATATCTCCAAACTGCCTTCCAAGGGAGCGTCTTTCGGCACAGTCAGGGAATCGCCGAAATCGATCGGCTCCAGGAAGAGAATCGCTTTATCGCGCGCGCCATTGACAATGCCGTTGAGTAAGGAGTGGTTGCCCGTCGGTCCCGTCGCCGCCATCACGTTCAAGCCGGAGCCGCGTTCCTGCAAAGATTCTTCGTACAACTGTACGAACCAGTCGCCTAGTTTGCTATTGTCGAAATAAGGATAAAAGACGACGGAATTCTTGCCGCAAAACGCCCGCGCCGCATGGAGATATCCCGCCAGCCGGCAGGCGATGTTCTTATCCGGGGGCGCGGAGAGAAACGCCTCGTGCGCCTGGCCATAACCGTTCATCGCCTCGCGCAGCCGCGCTTCGGGATCGCCGGGCGTTGTGACGGCGAGCAGCAGCAGCCCGACGGGAGACGCGAACGAGAAGCGCCCGCCGACGCCGTCGGGAACCGGCAGCGCCGCCATGAATTTCCCCTTGCCGCTCTGTTCCATCTGGTAGAGCAGGCTCTTGGGCGAAAGGCCCGTGGTTGCAACAGCTCGGTTCATCCAATCGCCGCCCAGCGCATCCGCCAGGATCATGCCCGCCAGCGCCGTTTCGGCGGTGGTTCCGCTTTTGCTCACGATGTTGATGATAGTTTTATCCAGTAGACCGCGCGCCTTGAGCATTTCCAATAAGGCGCTCAGCCGCAGAGGATCGAAGGTATCTCCGGTGAAATAAATTTCCGGAATCCCCGGCAATTTCCCGGCGGCGGCCATCCCGTTGTGATAGGGATGATCGAGCAGATCGTGCAGCGTCCTCGAACCCAGATCGGAGCCGCCGATGCCTACGGTAACGAAGGCTTGCGCTTCCGACTTGATCCGGCGCGCGATTTCGGCGATGCGCGAGAGAGAAGCGTAATCCCGATGATCCGGCGGCGTCTTATGACACCAGGTCCAAGCGCGCAGACGCTTAACCAGGGACGCGTAGCCTTCTTTATCTTCAGACTGAAATCCCTTCTGAATTTCAGTCAACGCCGATTCCATCCCTGTTCGCCAATCCGGCGGAACCGCATCGAAGAGAACCTTCGCCCCGCTCGCATCCAAGGAAAAATTTTCCATGAAGCTCATTTTAATTCACGCAATCCTTTCCAAAGTAAAGATGAATTGTTTATTGTATTGCGGCTGCCTGCAAACATATCGCTCTTTCCCGTTATGCCGCCGAAAGGGATTAAATTCAAGATCGCATTGATAAAATTCATCAGGAAATTTGGTTCGTCCGGCAAGTGAGTACTGCTTTATTTCAGTTGATTTTAATAGTTGCTTGAATGTCCGAATCAAGATGGTATAGATTAAAGGATGACTATAATGGGGTAATAGCGTTTCTTGGATTGAATCACGAAGTTGGGTAGGGTGGCTCGAGCGAAGCGAGCCCCACCATAATCTCCAGGAATAACGCTTGGAAAAGTTTTTCTCCGTGAAATCCAAATCATCCATGAAATCCGTGATTCAATAATTCGTGAAATTCGCGCCCTTTCGTGGTTTCGTGATTCGAAAACGCGGCAAGAGAGAAGTAAAATCGCTGTTCATTAACGTTTCACTTAACTTCTGGGTAAAGATCAATCCAGCGGGCGAGGGAAAAGGAGTTGACGATCCTTATTCCAAACGATAAAACCGCTTGGCGTTGGTTCCCCAAACATCCGCCTGTTCGTCCGATGACAGTTGTTCGATAAAATCGGCGGGGATTCGCATAATCTCCGCATACTCTCCCGCCGCAGTACAAACCGGCCAATCCGAACCCAGCATAATCCGCTTCGTCCCGAAGCATTCGAAGACGACGTCCAGATAGGGCGCGAAATCTTCTTTTTTCCAATGCTTCCAATCCGCTTCCGTCGCTAGGCCTGATACTTTGCAATAGATGTTTTCATGTTGCGCCAAACGGCGGATGTTCAGATTCCAAGAATCGATCTTACCCGTTATGATGGGCGGCTTGGCGATATGATCCACAACGAAAGGCTGTTCGGGAAAGCGTTGCGCCAGTTCCAGCGCTGCGGGAAGTTGGCGGGGAAAAACGAGAATATCGTAGGTTAACCGATACTGCGCCAAGCCGCCGATTCCGCGCAAAAAATCATCGCGCAGGGCGAAGCGGTCGTCCGGCTCGTCCTGGAGCACATGGCGAACGCCGCGAAATCGGGGATGGGCGGCGAAGCGCTCCAACTGTTCCTCGACTCGCGGGCTGCATAAATCCACCCAGCCTACTACTCCGCGAATAAAGGGATGCTCGTCGGACAGATCGAGCAACCATTGCGTCTCCGCCAGCGTTTGCCGCGCTTGGACGGAGACGCTGCCGCCGATGCCGGATTGCTTCAACAGCGGCGCCAAATCGTGAGGGAGGAAATCTCGCCGCAGCATGGACAACTCCGGCCCGATCCAGCCGTATTCCTGGGCATTGTACCACCAAAAATGCTGATGGGAGTCGATTTTCATAGACGATGAACTCCTCACCATTCCACAATAGCCTTCAATACGCCCGCTTCGGGATCGAGCAAGCGCGGAAACATTTTGGGGATATCATCGCAGGGGATGCGATGCGTGATCCAAGGCTTGGCGTCGATCTTGCCCTCTTCCATAAGTTGAATGATTCGCTGAAAGTCGCCGCCCAAGGCATTGCGGCTGCCCATGACGGTCAATTCCCGGCGATGGAATTCCTGATCGTTAAAAGTGAGATCGCCGGAATAGAAGCCGACGAAGATTAAACGTCCGCTATTGGCGGCGTATTGAAAAGCGGCGGTCATGGATTGCGGATTGCCAGTGCAATCGAAGATGGCGGTGGGAAGATCGCCGAAGATATCCCGCACTTGCGCCAGTTCGCCGTTTTTGACGTTTAAGCCATGCTCGATCCCCATCATGCGGCGGCAGAATTGCAGGCGCTTCTCGCTGATGTCGGCGGCGATGATTTGCGCCCCCGCCGCTTTGGCGAATTGGACGACGGTCAAGCCGATCGGTCCCAATCCCAGAACCAGCGCCATCTCGCCCTCTTCCAAACCGGCGCGATAGACGGCATGGGCGCCGATGCCCAGCGCTTCCACCAGCGCCAATTGTTCGAAGCCGAGGGTTCGGGAGCGATGCAGTTTGGCGATGGGGATATGAACGAACTCGCGCATCCCGCCGTCCACATGCACGCCCATCACTTTCATGTCCGCGCAGCAGTTGCTTTTTCCCCGGCGGCAGGCGATGCACTCGCCGCAATTTAAGTAGGGTTCCACGGAGCAGCGGTCTCCCGCTTGCAATCCGCGTTCGTTTGATTCGACGGCTACGATTTCGACGCCCAGTTCGTGGCCGATGATGCGAGGATACGAGAAAAACGGCTGCGTCCCTTCGAAGGCGTGCAGGTCAGTGCCGCAGATGCCAACGCGATGCACGCGCGCCAGCGCCTGGCCTGGCGGCGGAGTCTCCAGCGCGGGCGTCTCTCGCAAACGCAACTCGCCGGGTTTTTCCAAGAAAAGGGTTTTCATAGAAACGATCCTTTGGAACAGGAATTATTCAAGGGCAAAAAAGACCTTGCCCTTGCCACCCTTAAGGATGGAAAGTCAACCCGCCGTTGAAACGGCGGGCTATTACCGTTTGCCCCTTGAAAGGGGCATTTTATAATAGCCTTTCAAGACTGGGATGGAAAAACGGTTAACTCCATAGAATCCAAACATGAGAACCTAATTATTTTCCGGCAAGCCGCTGGGCCAGGTTCGATTGTGGATCGGAGCGAGGATGGCATTTACTTCCGCCAATAATTCCTCGTCCATCGGCTCTTCGATCCATTGGATGTTCTTTTGGATATTCTCCGAATTGGCGGTTCCAACAATGGTTGTTGCGATGTCCAGGTTGGCGGCGGAAAATTGTACGGCGAGTTTGGCGATATCCGAACCTTTGGCGTAGCAATGTTGGGCCGCCTTGGCGCAGGCTTGCCGGATTTCCGGCGAAGCGGGATGCCAGTTCGGCGCGCCCCGGTCGCTCAATAGTCCCATCGACAAGGGAGAAGCGCTGATGATGCCAACGTTTTTCTCTTTGAAATAGGGTATCATCGTTTCCAGAGCCGAATCGTTCAGCGAATAATGGCAATAAGAAAGGATCGTATTGAATTCCGCTCGATCCAATAGGATTTTGAAGCATTTCAAGGGCAGGCCGGTGATGCCGATGAAGCGCACTTTTCCCGCGTCCCGAAGCCGCTCGAGGGAGGGCAACGTCTCATCCACAATTTGATCCAGCGAACCGAACTCCACGTCGTGGCATTGAATCACGTCTACGTAATCCACCTTTAGCCGCTTGAGGCTTTCATCCACGCTCGCCATAGTGCGTTGGGCGGAAAAATCGAACTGATCCGCGCCGTAGCGTCCTACCTTAGTCGCTAAATAAAAACGTCCGCGAGGTATATCTTTCAGCGCCTTGCCCAACACAGTCTCCGCCTTGGTCAAACCGTAGTAAGGCGCAACGTCGATGTAATTGATTCCCAAATCCAGCGCCGCATGAACCGTGCGGATTCCTTCGGCTTCCTCGACAGGCCGAAAGACGCCGCCCAGCGATGACGCCCCAAAACTCAACGCCGAAACTTTCAAACTAGTTTTGCCTAATACGCGGTATTCCATGCTTGTTCCTCGAATTAAATTGACGAAACGAACGGGCGTGGACATCAGCACGTCTGCAACGTCATTTTTTAACTCATATTAGCGCAATGGGAAATGAAAGGAATCTCTTACCCTCGTCGTTTGAATCACGAAAGCACGAAATGAAAAAGAAGAACACGAAAAAAAAAGAAATTAAAAACAGTTGGCGAAAGGAATCGCGCTGCGTTCAAGATTTTTCCGCGATATCCAAAAGAATCCAAGAAATCCGCGATTCGAAAATTCGCGATATTCAGGCGCAATCATCCGCAATATCACTCCCACGGAAACTGTTCCACGAAGGCGCGGATTTCGTCGCGAACGCGGCGATAGTGGGAGAGCGCTTCCTCTTCGTCTTTCGCATGGCGGGCTAGCTGCGGCGGATCGTCGAACCCGGCGTTAATGACTTTTGTTTTTCCCGGAAAGACCGGGCAATGCTCTCCCGCATGGCCGCAGACGGTAACGACGCAATCGAAATCGACGTTTCCCAGTTCCTCGACGCGTTTCGAGCAATGGCTGGAAATATCGACGCCTGCTTCCTTCATGACTTTGACGGCGAGTGGATTGAGGCCGTGCGTTTCGATACCGGCGGAGTAGGCTTCCACACGGTCGTTGAGCAAACGCCGCGCCCAGCCTTCCGCCATTTGGCTGCGGCACGAATTTCCCGTGCAGAGAAAAAGAACGTTGAGTTTTAGCGGATCATCTTTCATTTTGGATTCCTGCCTTCTAAATTTCCATGAAATCGATTATAGATCGGCGGCGGACTAGGAGAAATCGCCAAACCATGATATATAGTAGGCATTGTAGATTTCTGTTTTTTTAATTTTATGCGCTTCCGCCGTTTTATCGACGGTTGAAAGCAAGCGAATGGGATATAACGCTCCCCAAGTAGTGCGCTTTGTTAACGTATTTATGAATGAATGTATTAGGAAGACGGTATTCTATTCGGCTTAAACGGAAGGATTCCTTTCGTTCGAAATTATTCTATTTTTATCAAGGAGATGGGTTAAATGATAAAACCTCATGGATCGGAAAAACTGAATCCCCTATTCGTCCAGGATGCGGGAAAACGCGCGGAATTGTTGAAAGAAGCGGAAGGGCTGCCTTCCATCGTTGTTTGTTCGGCGGCGGCGGCGAACGCGGTCATGCTCGGCAGCGGTTATTTCAATCCCCTGACCGGCTTTATGAATCGTGCGGATTCCCTCAGCATTGCGGAAAACATGAGAGCGACGTGCGGCTTATTCTGGCCTGTTCCCATTATCAACGTCGTCAAAGACGCTTCCTCCATCAAGGGCGCGAAACGAATCGCTCTGCGCGATCCCAACGTGGAAGGGAATCCCGTTTTGGCCATTCAAGACGTTGAGGCGATCGAGGAATTTAGCGACGCGGATATGGCGCTGATGACGCAGAAAATCTTCCGCACCGACGATCCGAATCATCCCGGCGTCGCCGCCTTCCATTCCGTGGGCCGAATGTTGATATCCGGCCCCATCCAAGTTCTTAACTTTTCCTACTTCGAGAAGGAGTTCCCGGAAACGTTCCGCACCGCCTATCAAATCCGCGAAGAGATGCAAAAACTGGGTTGGAACAAAATCGTCGCCTTCCAAACCCGCAACCCCATGCACCTCGCCCACGAAGAACTCTGCCGCATGGCTCACGACGCCGTGAAGGCCGACGGCATTTTGATTCACATGTTGCTCGGCAAATTGAAAAAAGGCGACATCCCCGCCGACGTGCGCGACGCTTCAATCCGCAAGATGGTAGAATTGTATTTCCCGCCCAATACGGTTCTCATCACCGGCTACGGCTTCGACATGCTCTACGCCGGACCGCGCGAGGCGGTGTTGCACGCCATTTTCCGCCAGAATTCGGGATGCACGCATCTTATCGTAGGCCGGGATCACGCTGGCGTGGGCAGTTACTACGGTCCCTTCGACGCACAGACGATCTTCCATGAGGAAGTTCCCAAGGGCGCGTTGGAAATCGAGATTTTCGAGGCCGATCATACCGCCTGGTCCAAAAAATTGAACAAAGTCGTCATGATGCGCGACGTTCCCGATCATACGAAAGAGGATTTCATCATACTCTCCGGTACGAAAGTGCGCGAGATGCTCTCGAAAGGCGAAGCGCTGCCGCCGGAATTCGCACGGCCGGAAGTGGCTGAAATTCTTATGAAATACTATCAATCGGAAGCTTGATCCTTCCAGCGGAAATCCCAAAAGGCTCGCGGCGAGAAATCCCGCGGGCCTTTTTGTTTTCGCTTTGAAGACTGGCTCTTTTCTAAACAAATCCACATGGCAGCCCTTACGAAAAAAAGAGATGGTCATTTTTCGAAAACGCGCTTTTTTCCTTTTTTATTTTCAAGTATATTCGTTTCTATACTATATCGGTTTCTTGATTTTTCTTTTTTGAAATAAGGGGATTTAGACGTTTTTCAACCACCGGATATAGGATTCGGCTTGTGACCAACCTGCGTTCCGAACTCTATTATAAGAATTTAGCTTTCAAAACCGTCATCCGGTTGATCGTTACTTATTTGATCCCCCTGATCGTGCTCACAATCTATTTTCATCTTCAATACCGCGCCCTCATCCGGGAGAGCCGCCTTCATCATCTGCAATCCATCGCCGAATACCAAGCGAATATTCTGGACCTATTTCTGCGGGAACGAATTGCCAACCTCGCCGAACTGATCGACGATCCCAAGCTCGAAATCCCTCCCTCTTCGGACGCCTTAAAAAACTCGCTGGAGAAATTGAAAAACGCGAGCGACGCCTTTGAAGATATCGGCTTCTTCGATCCGGCGGGACTCCAAATCGCCTATTCCGGCCCCTATCCTCAATTGGAAAAAAAAAACTACGCCTCCGAACCGTGGTATATCTCTTTGAGAGAGAAGAAAGAGCGCTTCATCATCACCGACATTTATTTGGGATTCCGGCAAACGCCCCATTTCACCCTCGCCGTCAGCCGAACGATCGATGGACAATACTGCGTATTGAAAACAACTTTAATCCCCGCGAAGATTTACGAGTATCTCGCTACTATCCAGGACGCCAATGGCGCTTTCGTCTCCATCGTCAACCAGAACGGCTACTATCAGATGGTCAAGCCGCGCTTGGGAACTCTTTTGGACAGCTCGGCCATTTTGCCGCCGACCGCGCCTCGAAATGGAACGAAAGAAGTCTGGATGAACGGCCGGTTGGTTCCCTACGGCTATTCCTGGCTGCGCATCGCCAACTGGACGCTAATCGTCCAAACGGACGATTCCGGAAGCCAAGCTCATCTCGGCGGTACTTATTGGGGAATGCTATTGGTTTCTCTCGCCGTGATCCTATTATTGATCGTTGTGATTTTGATCAGGGGATGGCATCTAGTTCAATTTCAAAAAGAGGTGGATCAGACCAAGGCGCAGTTGGAGCATGCTTCCAAGCTGGCTTCGTTGGGGGAACTCGCGGCGGGAATCGCCCATGAAATCAATAATCCCTTAGCCATCGTCGCCGAAGAGGCGGGATTAATGAAAGATCTGATGAATCCCCAATTCGGCGAAGAAGCCTCGCAGGAAGAAATGCTTTCCCATCTTGATGAAATCCGTCAGGCGGCGTTCCGCTGCCGCGACATCACCCGCAAGCTGCTCAGTTTCGCGCGCAAATCGGATTTCCACCCGGAAGCCTGCAACCTTCACGCCTTGATCGACGATGTGGCGGATGGACTGTTGGGAAACGAACTGGCCCTCTCCGGCATTGAATTCGTCCGCAATTACCGGCTGGAAGATCCTTTTCTTTTCCTCGACGGCAATCAATTGCGCCAGGTTCTTTTGAATTTATTGAAAAATGCCATTGACGCGATAAAACCGCCAGGAACAATCGCCGTCGAGACTAGTTTGGAAGACAAGGAAGTTCATCTAAAAATTTCCGACACCGGCAAAGGAATTCCGCCCGAGGCGATCGATAAAATCTTTCTGCCGTTTTTTACGACCAAGGATGTAGGCAAAGGGACAGGCCTAGGGCTATCCGTCAGTTTTGGAATTGTGAAAAATATGGGGGGAAGCCTGCAAGTACAAAGCGAATTGGGAAAAGGGAGTACATTCATTGTCGCCTTGCCGATGCGCAAATCCGAATTGGAAGGGTGAATGGAGACAAGAAAGGCAAACCAGATGAACGTTGAACGCGTGAAAGACTTAATGCTGCCCATCAACGAATATCCCTGCGCGTCAATCGACGCCGTCTTGACCGACGCCATCCGCGCGCTTTACGAATCCCAGGCGAAAGCCGCTTCGGATCGCGAACCCTATCGGGCGGTTTTGATCGTGGATCATAACCAACGCGTTGTGGGAAAAATCGGGCAGCTCGGATTTTTAAAAGCCCTGGAGCCGCGATTCAATCTCTTGGGAGATCGGGAAAATCTCGATAAAGCCGGTTTGGGACCGGAATTTCTTGATTGGATGATCGACAATCTCCGCTTCTGGCAGGAGGATTTCAATCTCTTATGCCAACGGGCGCGTTCGATCGGCGTGGAGAAAATCATGCAGCCGGTTGACGAAGGCATCGATGCGGACGCTTCCCTGGCCGACGCCGTCCACCAGTTCGTTATGCGTCAAACGCTCTCTCTGCTCGTAACTAGCCAAGGGGAGATCGTAGGAATTCTCCGGCTCTCGGATTTATTTCACGCCGCCGCCGAAACCATCCTGAAAAAATCGAATGGAACTGAGTAAAGGAGATCGCGAATGTCGAAGATTCTTCTCGTCGATGATGAGGAACAATTCCGCAAGTCGCTCGCGCGCCGCTTGAATCTGCGGGGATACGAAACCATCGATGTCGGCAACGGGGCGGATGCGGTCAAAGCCGCTCGCAGCGCCCCGGATATCGATATCGTCGTCTTGGACCGCAAGATGCCGGAAATGAGCGGCGAGCAGACGCTGAAAGAGATCAAAGCCTTCCGTCCGGAAATCCAGGTCATCATGCTCACCGGCCACGGCACCATGGAATCCGCCGTGGAATCGGGAAAGCACGACGCCTTCAGCTATCTGCAAAAACCTTGCGAAGTGGAAGATTTAATCAAGGTTGTCGAAGAGGCCCGCGTGGAAAAAGTGCGGGCGATGGAGCGGCATGAGATTCCCCACGCCGTTACGGGAACCTGGCTGGAATGGCTGAAGGGAGCGCACAATTCCCGGCCGGGATTCATCATCCTGGGCGCGATTCTTTTTATCGCTATCGTCTTTACTCCGGCCCCGCCGCGATTGATGGAAATTCTCTCCGCCCCGAAAACGGGCAATATGACGGACCTCAACCTCGGATACGCAAGTTACGGCAAACTCAAAGAGGGAGAGACTATCGCCGGCTATTACAGCAAGTCCTCCAAACTCGACAAGAGCGCCATCGGCGCGAACGGGAAGACCGTCGCCCGGCCATTGACCGATACGGAGGCGGCGTTCCGCGCGCAAGTCATGTTGGGCGTCCTGGTCGTCTCCGTGCTATTTTGGGCGACGGGCGCCATCCCCATCGGCGTTACGGCGCTCTTCGTCGGCGTGGGCATGTATTTCTTCAACGTGCTGCAGCCGGACGATATCGCCCAATCGTACGCCAAGGACGCCGTCATCTTCATCTTCGGCGTGCTTGCTTTTTCCAAGGCCATCAGCAAAACCGGCCTGGACCGGCGCATCGGAGTCTTGCTGCTCCAATCCTCCAAATCCCTGCCGCGCTTCTTGTATCTCTTTCTGCCTCTCTTAGGCGTTTCCTGTTCCTTCGTTTCCGAACACGCTATGGTGGCCTTTCTCATGCCGCTATTCATGATGGTTTACATCTCCACGATCCGCGAGGCGGGCCTTCAAAAAGACCGCAGCCTCGCCGTCATGTTCGTTCTCGCTCTCTGCTTCGCCGCCAACGGCGGCGGTCCCGGCTCGCCGGCGGCGGGTGGCCGCAACGCCGTTATGCTGGGCATTCTTTCGGAATACGGCGGCGCGCCCAGTTTTGGCGAATGGGTGAAATACGGACTACCCTTCGTGCCGGTCATGGCGCTGGCCATCGCGGTGTATTTTCACTTGTGGTATCGCACTAAAGGCCAAGTAAAAAACTTGAACATTTCCAATTTAGTCGTCAAAGCTTCGCAAAAAATCGGCCCCATGAACCGCAAGGAATACGTTACCGCCGCCGCGTTGATCCTGCTTGTCTTCTTGTGGGTATCCAGCAGCGAAAAATTCGGCTTGGGCGGTCCCGTCATTCTCTGCATATTGATACTCAACGTCATGCGCATCTTGCGCTGGCGGGACATTGCGGCGATCCAATGGGAGGTCGTAGCCCTTTACGCCAGCGCCTGCGCTTTGGGCAAGGGATTGGCCTCCACCGGCGCAGCGCTCTTCATGGCGGACCGGTTTATCTACTTTCTTCCCGAATACATGCACGCGGGCGAAGGACTAGCCATCGCCACCAGCCTGTTTACGGGATTGACGACGAATTTCATGAGCGACGGCGCCACGGTTTCCGCCATCGGCCCCATCACCGTCCCCATGGCGATCATTTCGGGAACGCCGGTATGGATGGTGGGCTTCGCCACCTCCTTCGCCTCCTCCTTCGCGCACATGTTCATCATCGGCACCCCCAACAACGCCATCGCCTACGCCCTGGCCAAAGACCCGGTCACAGGAGAGCAACTGGTAACGCTGGGCGACTTCTTCAAGCACGGCTTCGTAGTGCTGATTCTCTCCTTCGCCGTCCTCTGGGGCTGGACGATTTTCGGCTACTGGCGCTGGATAGGGTTTTGAGGGGCGGGAATAAATCGATGTAAAATTCGCGATTGTATTCTTTGTTGTTAGTGCTATAATGTTAACTGAAAAAGTAGGATGGGTCACGTTTTTTGACCCATCAGATTTTTATGGATATGAATTCGAACTTATGATTACGGATACAGAAGTAAAAATAAAAGGGTTTCAAGCGCTTACAAAATCCTTGGGAAGCGTAGGAGCCGAGCGGTTTATCGCCTTAATCCAGCGCGAACCGTTCGACTATACCCAATGGCAAAGAACCTTGTGGGAAGACGCAAGCGTGGAAGAGGTAAGCCGTAAGACTATGGAAATTTACGAAAAATCGGCTGAACAAACGGAGCAGGCAGACAGCTAGAAAATTAGAATGGGTCATGTTTTTTGACCTAGCGGTTTTTTTCATGGAAATAATCACTGATGGGTTAAACGGCGCGACAGTCAGACAGGAATATTTGAAGGAGAATACAATGGAATTGACCGCTGTATTGATTCCCGCTCACGAAGGCGGATTTGTCGCAATGAATCCTGAAACCGGATCGACCTCTCAGGGTGATACCGTTGAGGAAGCGGTCGCCAATCTGCGCGAGGCGACGGAACTCTACCTTGAAGAATTTCCGCTATCGCCGACAGGCCGCCCATTGCTGACTACCTTCGAAGTTCCGACTCATGCCTAGCTTGCCCATTGTTTCCGGAGCCGATGCCGTGCGCGCCTTGCAAACGCTTGGCTTTGCCGTTGCCCGACAGCGGGGCAGCCACATTGTGATGCGTAAAGGCTCGCAAGGATGCGTCGTGCCCGATCATAAAGAACTCAAGACTGGGACTTTGTCTGGCGTACTCAAACAAGGCGGCGTCTCCGTCGAAGAATTTGTTAAGGCTCTTCATAAATGACACTGCAAATAGGGAGCCATCCGCATTATTAGGGCCAGAAAGGCCACGAAAAAAGAGCGGCGATTTTATGAAAAATCCCAATGACGACTACGATTTGCAGGAAGAATACGATCTCTCGCAACTGTCGATTATGCCTAAAGGACGGTACGCCCCCGCACGGCGCAAAGGCAGCAATCTCGCCGTGTTAGAGCCGGATTTGGCGCAGGCGTTCCCCTTCGATGAGGCCGTCAACAAGGCGCTGCGGCTCATTTTGCACGCAGCGGGGATTCCTAAGAAAGCAGGCGCATCGTAAAAAGTATGATGGATCATGTTTTTTGACCCATCGGTTTTCTATATCGAATACTAAGCAACAAATAAGGTGAATCATGAACGTAGTAACAATAGATGAAGCGAAGCGCGATCTTGATTCGCTGATTGCTAAGGTGGTTTCGAACGCCGAACCAGCCATAATCGCCACGGAAGCAGGTCAGCAAATCGTCCTCATACCCCTAGACGAATTCAACGCCTGGCAAGAAACGGCTTATCTCTTGTCGAATCCAGCCAATGCGGCGCATCTTCGGCAGTCGATCGCTAAAAAGTAGGATGGGGAATGTTTTGTGACCTAGCGATTTTTGAAGAAGATGAAAAATTGATGTGTAAAACGGCGTGATTATGATCTTCTAATAAATATATTTAGTGTTAAACTCGAAAAAAGGAGAAATGAAAATGCCAGAGTTACATCGTTACAAAATTTTTATCAGTCATGCGTGGAAATATAATGATGATTATTATCGATTAATTGAATACTTAAACAAGGAACCAAACTTTGTATATTCAAATTATAGTGTACCAGAACATGATCCTGTTGATGCTGGTAATAATAAAAAATTGGCGGAAGAACTACGACAGCAAATTCGCCCTGTAGAAGTTGTTGTTATTCTTGGCGGCATGTACGTTGCGTATAGTGATTGGATTCAATTTGAGATCGATTATGCTAAGCAATTGAGGAAGCCTATTTTGGGAGTGAGTCCTTGGAGTGCAACGAAAATGCCGCAAGTAATTCAAGATACTGCAAATGCAATTTGTGGTTGGAATACTCCAACAATTGTTAGTGAAATTAGGAGGCTTGCATAAGTGGAAAATGAAAAATTCGAACAATACTTAAAAGAACGATATGAAGACCAAATTAGATGGTATAGCAATAGGTCTTCTCAGAACAAACGATACTATCAATGGTTTCAATGGGGGGCAATTGTTATCTCAACTTCTGTTCCAGTATTGGTTATATCAATGCCAGATAAATACAAGTGGTTTACTGCAATATTATCGATTATTTTAGCAATTGCCACATCCGCATTAAAGACTTTCAAGTTTCAAGAAAATTGGATAAATTATAGAACAATATCAGAAACTTTAAAAAAAGAAAAATATTTTTATGATGCTGAGATAAGTGAATATGCTACAGCTGAAGACAAAGAACAACTCCTCGTAGAAAGGGTTGAAACACTGATATCACGTGAAAATACATTGTGGGTGGCAATTCATACAAGAAAAGAAGAGGAAGAAGAAACGGAAAAAAATTAACACATTGCTCCGATTAGTCGTTATTCCGTTTCAATCTATATAGGTAATTAAAGCAGGATGGGTCATATTTTGTGGTCCATCAGTTTCTAATGGATATAATAATTGATGAATCAAGCAACGCGACCAATCCTACGATCTATACAATCATTGTTGGGCAGCAAGGAGATATGAGATGAATAAATTCTACAAAAGACTTCGCACGTCTGCAATTGCTGTCCCTTTTCTGATAGGTGTGTGCGGTCTTACAATGGGGGCAGCAATAGGTGTGAGCTGGAAGAAGTCCGAGGTAATTCCAGTGGTTATCGTCAAACCTAGTATTGGGGGCTTCGAGCCAGCGGAAGGCAATTCGATTGGAAACATTTGGCCTAAGCCCCAGGTGAAACCAGTGCTTTTGGTGAAACCAAGTATTGGTAGCTTTGTACCGCGTGAAGGGATCAGTATAGGCAACACATGGAGGAAGGAAGACGTTCTTCCGGTAATGCTTGTTGAGCCATCCCCCGGAGGGTTTATCCCGTTACGCCTCATCGCCACCGGATACGAATCAATAGGTGATACGTCTCAGATCGCTCCTTCAATTCCGTCTGTAATTGAGAGTAAGATCGACGGGGACTTCGAGGGATGGGAGGGAGAAACCATCGTGAAACTGATGAACGGGCAAATATGGCAACAGTCCGAATACTACTATCACTACCACTACGCCTTCATGCCTGATGTTTTGATATATAAGTCAGGTGCTAGATGGAAGATGAAAGTCGAAGGAGTTGATAGAGCCGTAGGAGTACAGCAATTGAGGTGATTTGCTCTCGCATTGATAGCGGTCACAACCAGCCTTTTTTTTCCGAATGTTCTTCCACCACCGACTCGATACTTTCCGGTGATACTTGGTCAGAAGTCCCTCCCGAACCGATAAGTGGCCTATCGGTCGGAACTGAATAATACCGAGATGCTGAAGTCGACAACGATGGAAAACAGGACTCCCAAAACGGCGTTGGGATGCGCGGTGGAGTGTTAGCGACCGCCGATAATGTCCCGAAGGTCCGCTCCTGTAGCTTAAGGTTTGGTGCGCGAAACCGAGGAATAACTATTCGGAAATTTTGGAGTAAAAACCATGCGAAAGCAACTTACAACCATCATCGAGCGCGAAGGGAACGGGTACGTTTCGATCTGCCCAGAACTGGATATAGCCAGTCAGGGCGATACAGTCGAGGAAGCCCGCTCAAATCTTCTTGAAGCCATCGAGTTGTTTTTCGAAACAGCTTCGCCACTGGAGATTCAAACTCGCTTTCACAAAGAAGATCAAGCAAAGCGCGGGGATCGAGCGAAGTTCGAAGCGGCAATGGCAAAAGTGGCGGATGTGGAACCGGATGAATATGATCGGTTGTAAGTCCATAAAGCGAAATTCGTCATGCACCCATCATCTCATAATCCCAAATCATTAGATGAGCCTTACCTCATCAACCGTCCTGATAAAACCGCCATCATGCGGGTATTCGTCGAGCGTCCGCTAGTGCGGTTGGCTATGGCCGATCTTGCGCGCGTTGGGATTAAGTCTTAAAAAAGGGTTGGCTCAAAGCGAAGCGCAGCCATTCTGAACTAAATCGGGATAGAAAAGCATGAAAGCGAAACCTTTGCTGGTCTTTTTTTCTCCAAAATTTAAAGATCACGATACCGGTTCTCATCCCGAAAACGGCAAACGGATGGACGCCATTGCGCAGCGGCTACGCCAGGATTTCGCCGAGGGCGAGTTGGAATGGCGGGAACCGCGGCTGGCGGAAACTGAGGAACTGAAACTTGTCCATACCGACGCGCATATCCAGCATATCCAGTCCATAGCGGCGAAGGGAGGCGGCATGGCGGACCCGGATACGATCGTCAGCCCCGCTTCCTATGAAACGGGGAGGCTGTCGGCGGGCGCCGGTCTCTCCGCCATTGACGCCGTCTGTTCGCTGAAATCCGGTTGCGCCTTCGTCGCGTCGCGCCCGCCGGGACATCATGCTTCGGCCAACCGGGCTATGGGCTTTTGCCTATTCAACAACATCGCCATCGCCGCGCGCTACGCGCAGCAAAAACATGGAATCCGCAAAGCGCTGATCCTGGATTGGGACGTGCATCACGGCAACGGAACACAAAATACTTTTTATGAAGACGACGAGGTTTATTACCTCTCCACCCATCAACATCCGCTGTATCCCGGAACCGGCATGACCGGCGAAAGGGGCAAGGGAAAGGGTGAAGGCTATACGCGCAATCTGCCCTTTCCTCCCTTAACCGAACCAAAGCGGATTGTAGAAGCCGTTTCAAAGGCGCTGGAGGAGATTGCCGCCGCGTTTCAGCCGGGGATCGTATTAATCTCCGCCGGATTCGACGGACATAAAGACGATCCATTGGGCAATTGGCTTTTGCAAGAGGAGCATTTTACGGCGTTGACGGAAATCGCCCTCCAATTCGCCGAGCGATGCAAAGCCCAATTCGTGGTTTCGTTTCTGGAAGGAGGATACAACTTGACCGCACTGGCCGCCTCCGCCTCGGCGCATTGCCGGGCGATGGTGGGGAAAGAAGCAACCCAAAAAAGCGATTAGCCGCGTAGAGTGGATCGAGCGAAGCAGGCGCCGCCTTTTTATCTCAAAGAGGCTCTTGCAAAATTAATGAAATCCGTCTTAAAATTCTCCCCCCAAGATTGGGGGGAGTTAGAGGGGGGTTGATTTTGTTAGACTTATCTCAACCCCTCCTAACCTCCCCCAGTCTTGGGGGAGGAATTATAGAGTTTTGCAAGAGGCTCTCAAAGATAGAAAATAGCCGTAAAAATTAAGTCGGTAATGATAATGAAAAGAATGGAATAGACGACGGAGCGAGTAGTAGCGATGCCTACGCCTTCGGCCCCGCCTTGCACAGACAACCCTTCATGGCATGAAATGGAAGCGATAACCATTCCAAATCCGATGCTTTTGAAGAGTCCGGTATATATATCGGTGAGAGTAAGGTTGTCGACGGTTCCCTGTATATATTGCCCCCCGCTGAGATCGAGATTCAAGACGCCGATGCAATAGCCGCCGAACATGCCGATGAAATCGGCGAGAACCGTGATGCAAGGCATCATCAGCGTTAAGGCGATGAGGCGGGGCGTTACTAGAAAGGGAATAGGGCGAAGAGCCATGGTCTGCAAGGCCATGATCTCCTCGCCGACCACCATCGTTCCTAACTCGGCGGTGATGGCGGCGCCGACGCGGGCGGAAATGATGATGGCGGTGATAAGGGGGCCGATTTCGCGGCAGACGGTGACGGCGACAAGCCCGGAGACCATCTGCACCATTTCGAATTTCTTCAATTGATAAGCGCTTTGCATAGCCAGAATAACGCCGATGAGGAAGCTGATGAGCAGAAGAATCGGCAGAGAGCGGACGCCCGCTTCCAGCATCATCGCTGACGTCGCCTGGCGACGGAATACCTTGCGCTGGCGCCAGGGAGCGATGACGGCGTAGTAAGCGGCGGAGGCGAAAAGAGTCCACAGGCGGGCGATATAGGCTAGAGCGCCGCCCGTCCGCTGCAAAGAAGAAGCGATGATTCCATGATTTTCCGGCGGCATGCTCCAGCGGCCTTTATCCTTCGCACTAATCCTCGCTTGATAGAGAGGGCGTATGGTTTACGCGGGTTGGAATATGTTAATCGAATGCTCCCAAAGAAGCAAATCATACTTCACCGTAATCGCCGAAATTGTCAGCCCGCAGGAAATCGAAATGACGTGCGCCACTTGGTTAAAAATACGTATCGAATAAACCGATTTCGCTATAGAGATGCCCCTTGAGTTTCATGGCTTTCCAGACGTCGCCATTGGAAACGACGCCATTGGTGGGATTGTAGGGCATGGCTTTGCGGTTGGTGTACCAGTCCCCATAATCGCCATCGGCGCCGGCGGCGAACATCAGCCAATGACTGCCGATCGTATTGGAGCAATCGCGATCCTCGTAACCGTAGAAAAGACCATTGGCGAAGGGATCGAGCGGGATGGAACTGATATAGGAAATCGGCGTAGTCAATTGTTCCCAGATGCGTCCGTTCCAATGATTGTCTCCCAATCCGTTGGTCTTGACTCCCGCCTGCAGGGGCGTCTTGCCCCAAAAACTAAAACCTCCACGCAAAGAGCATTTATCCTCCGGCCCCTGCCCGGCGTCGTTGCCGTCAATGAGCCAAAGGCCGACGTCCATGTGGCGGATGTTCACCTGGTCGTAGAGCATTTTCATATCGGCGAAGGTTCTCGCCGCCTTGGCGCGAACTTGGGCGTTGAGAAAGTTCGGCACGGCGATTGCGGCTAAAATGCCGATAATGGCGACAACGATGAGAAGCTCGATTAATGTGAAACCTTCCCTTTTCCAATAGAACTTTAACATGATTCTTTTCCCCTTTATATAAGAATATAAGACATGGAATCCGATGGAATACTACAATATTTTCTCGCAGGATGCAATCAATTTTCTAATATCAATTATAAAAAAAAACAGACGATGGAAGCAGGGGGAAAATGGGTAAAAAGACGAGGGCGCGCTTCTATTTTTTAAGATATACTTAGTCGAGATATACTTATCCCAAAGGCTGACCGCTGGTTTATGAATGGAATGAATCCGATGCCTGCTATTCTTGATCCATCCATAAAAATTAAATTGCCCGTCGGCCAGGCTTGCGAGGATGTTCGGCAAATTGTCGAAACCAAACAATTGCATACCGTCTGCCAGAGCGCCCGCTGTCCAAATATGTACGAATGCTGGAGCGAGCGTTCCGCTACATTTATGTTGCTGGGCAATATCTGCACCCGCTCCTGCCGATTCTGCGCCGTCCAGCACGGAAAGCCGTCCAGCTTGGACGTTTCGGAGCCGGAGCGCGTCGCGGAAGCCGTCTTCGACCTCAAACTGGATTACGCCGTCATTACTTCCGTCAATCGCGACGATCTGCCCGACGGCGGAGCTTCCATTTTCGCAGAAACCCTACGCTGCGTCCGCGCCATTCGTCCATCGTGTCTCGTGGAGTTGTTGGTTCCCGATTTTTGCGGAAGCCTGGAAGCGTTGGATAGGGTTCTACTCGCGAAACCCGCCGTCCTCAATCATAACGTGGAAACCGTCCCTCACCTTTATCGAACCATTCAACCCTGGTCGGACTGGGACTGCTCGCTAGCCATTCTGCGGCGCGCAGCGCAACAAGGATTCATTACCAAAAGCGGAATCATCGCCGGTTTGGGGGAGACGAAAGCAGAAATATTCGAGGCTATCGGAAAAGTCCGTGAAACGGGATGCGCCATCCTCACCATCGGACAATACCTTTCCCCCACGCCGCGCCACGCCAAAGTCGAGCGCGTCGTATCGCTGGACGAATTCGCCGAATATGAAGCCTTCGCTAAGGAACTTGGATTCGCGGCGGTCTTAGCCGGTCCATTGGTTAGAAGTTCCTACCGCGCCAAGCGGGCCTATGAAGCTGCACTTCGAAAAAAACTCGGCAGCCAATAAGATGGAATTGTTATTTCCTCTTTCCCCCTTCTTTGGAAGTGGGAGTAAGTTTATCAATCTCTCAATGAAGGATTCGTCATGCGTTATTTCTTCCGTTATTGGCTGCCGATGTTCGCCCAGATGACGCTTATCTTTTTTCTCTCTTCCCAGTCTACTTTCCCCCAAGAAATTCCGGTTTGGATGTTTTATTTCGACAAAGCGGTTCACGCCATACTTTTCGGTTTGCTTTGTTTTCTTCTATTGCGCGCCTGGGTGGCGGGAGAATGGGCGAAAACGACGAATCTGACTTTCAGCCTTTCCATCCTTTTCACGACGCTTTACGGCGTTTCAGATGAAATCCATCAGCGATTCGTACCGGGCCGAACGCCTTCGCTGGGAGACGTAACGGCCGACGCCGCAGGAGCGATATTAGTATGTCTGGCTATATGGGCAATTCAGTTGCGCCGCTTGCCGGAGGACAACGTTATTTTATAAGCCCTTTCTTTAAATTATCCTAGTAAAATACCTTTTCTTTTTTTATACTATTAGCGCTTTTTCCTCATAAATAATACATTAGCGAGGGACGAAATATGCTTACTCGGCGAAGATTCCAGGTTTTCATCACTCCTCTTTTCTTTCTTGCGGCGATTTTCATTTTCCCATCGATAGCCGATGCCCAGCCTACGGCACGAATCGACGGCGGATTGTTTTATTTTCCGCCCAGTCAATCGTTATTGATGCTTGGCGGATGGGGCGAGGCGAACAATTGGCAGGCTTACCAGGAAGTATGGGCGCTCTCCGCCGCCGGTTGGAACGCGTTGACGGATATGCCTATCGGCATGACGCATACCAGCGCCGCCTACGATCCGATCAACATGCGCCTGGTCGCCATGACCGGCGTTTTCTCCAATCAGGCTGATACGTACGCTTATGACGGCGCCGCTTGGAAAAAAATCGTCGATCAACCGATCTTCCCCAACGAGTTCTCCTACGATCCAGAGTTGATTTTCGATGCTTCTTTAGGAAAGATCGTTCTTTTGTACGGCAATGGAACGGACAGCAAAACCTATATTCTGCAAGATTCCAGCTGGACGGCGTTGGATTTGAATCCTCATCCTCCCGCCGCCTACGACGCCGTTTTCGTTTACGACGAGAAACGGCTCGAAGGCGTCCTGTTTACCGGCCAGGAAACTTGGATTTGGAAAAATCAATCCTGGACGAAGAAATCGCCCGCACATTCGCCGTCATGCGGGCCAGGCGACTTCAACATGGTCTTCGATTCCGCCCGCGGCGTTGTCGTTCTCTTCGCCAAAGGCCAGCAAACCTGGACCTGGGACGGCGCCGACTGGACGCAACTACATCCCGCCAACTCTCCCCCCAACGCCGGCCGCGGCTTCTTCGCGATGGGATATGACCCCAATCGTTCCGTGGCTGTGATTTACGGCGGCGAAATTATTACCGATCCCGTAAATTATTCGGCGGAATATTACGACGATATCTGGGAGTGGGATGGAGTTGACTGGCGTCTCTTTACTCCAGGAACGCCCGTGAGTGAATGGTCTCTCTTTTAAGTTCGATATTTTTCTATATAAGATAACAAAAGAGCGGATGGATTATTGATCCGCTCTTTTTTTGTCTATATTGGAAATACATAGTTTAAATTCATTATTATCAATAGGATATTCATACTCACTTTTTATTATATAAATTTTATTATTTATAAAATATACAAGAAAATAATTATATTTTTCTCCATTATTCTCTTCCTGCCGATTTCCAATCAATCCATATTGTGCTATATTGACAAATAGCTATATAGGCATATTGCTAAAATCATGCCCGATTAAAAAAGAAAATAATTAGGAGGAGGTCAGAAAATGCCGAATCGCAAAGCCTCGCAAAAAATCCAATGGATCGCCATCGCTTTTTCGCTGAGCGGGATGTTGGGGATCCATGCCTATGGCATGGATCACTCGAATTTCATCCAGAAGTACGAAGGTTCTAAGACCTGCGCCTTATGCCACGCCAAGAAGATTGATGAAGTAATGAATACCGTGCATTACCAGTGGCGCACGGAAAATTCCAAAGTCGCCTGGCCGGGGGGCGGATCGCATGGGATGATCGATCGCGCCTGCGCTTTGGTGGGCAGCAACGCCATCGTCAATTTCACCGGCGACTTCGGCGGCCATAAAATTTCGTCGTCCTGCGGCAAATGCCATATCGGAAAATATCTTCCCTTCCCCGATCCTCAAACCGGCCAACCCACTCAGGAACAAAAAGACAATATCGATTGCCTCATCTGCCACGCCTCTGACGGCAATTACGACGCTAACGGCGATGGCGTTTACGAATCGATCGAATTCGCCGGATCGAGAAAACTGATGACGGACGCCAACGGCGTTCGATATTGGCATCAAGATCGCAGTCTGCGCGCCGCCCAGAGCGTCGGATCGCCGATTACGGCCCATGCGTGTTATCGCTGCCATGAGCATGGTCAAGCCGATCCCGCCTATAAGCGGGGTACACCTTTCGAACCGGAACACGACGTCCACGCCGCCGCCGGGATGAAATGCACTCAATGCCACCTTGTGAAGGATCATAAAATCGCCCGCGGATCGCGCGTTTCCGACATGCACGGCTGGGAAAGGCAGGATGTCGAGGTCGATTGCGCCAATTGCCATACGTCATCCCCCCATGACAATTCCGACCTGAATCGGCATACGAGCTATATCGCCTGCGAGACCTGCCATATTCCTTACACGTCCGGCGCCAGCCGCCGCGTTTGGGCGCCGATTTATGGTATGACCGAAGGTCCGGAAGCGGCGATTCCCCAATTTGATCTTTCCACCCAAACTTGGGAGCCTTATTCCGCCTATCAAGGAACCTACGACCAACGCCCCGCCTATCGCTGGTTCAACGGCAATTCCAGCATGTTAGCCGAACCCGTTCACGATCCGGACGCTTGGGATTTCATGCCCGCGCGCAAAGATTCGCCCAACGCCAAAATCTACCCCTTTCGGCCTATCGTCAGCGGCATGGCGATGGATCGCAAGGGCATCGGAATGGATCCGGAATTCGACGCCAAATTCACCATGCTGGCCGCTCTTCAAGGCATGGAAGGCCCAATGAAGGCCTTCGGCTTCATGCGCCCCGAAGGTTTGACGGAAGCCGAAAAGAGAGTGTTGGCCCAATTCCCCAACCTGCTCGCTTTCAATAAGGAATACTATTTCAAGACAGGCAATATCAATGACGCCGCTAGTTTAGGGCTAGGCATGCAATACATGCTCTTCTCCGGCCAGAATCCGGCGTCCAAAACCACGGAAGAATTGATCGCCATCGGCGCCCAAATGTGGAGCGGCAGCGCCGCGGGACTCGATTTGCCGGATAATCCCAACGATCCCATGTTTATAAATGACATGGATCCCACGACGGCTACCGGCTCCTTTATAAGCCTGAATCACGCCATCAAGAAAAAGGGCGCTCTCTCCTGCGCCGATTGCCACAGCCGTCAAAGCGTCCTTAATTTCAAAGCGCTGCAATATTCGAACGAGAAAGCCAATACGCTGATGACCTTATTCGATACGGGCATCGCCGAATGGGAACTCTTTTAATTAGAACAGAAAATAACGACAGGAAGAGTATAACTAAGTCCTCTATAGAATGCGCATTAAAATTCCCTCTCCCTCTGGGAGAGGGCCTGAAGTTTGGCTATTGAGAGGCGTAGAAGACAGCGGAAGAGAGGGAATTTTGGCATTTCTGGGGCTTCGCGTCGTAGGTGGCGCGCGTAGAGAAGCCGGAGAAATAGCGCCGTTCCATGCCCAAGC
>JBFMBP010000152.1 GCA_040755155.1 Candidatus Omnitrophota bacterium
GGCGACGGGGATGTACGGAACTTTTCCGGGTACCCTTTGCGCCATGTCCCCATCCCGATCCGATGGAACGAAAGGGTTAAAAAGAAAAAGATGAACTGGATTAAAATAGATTCAGGATAAAAAAAAAGAACCGCCAAGACAAGGTTCTCTTGACAAACCGCTTCATAGATGGGTCGCGTCGTTTGACCCATCATTTGTTATATCCGTTGTAATCGATGGATCGAAAAACGTAACCCATCCTACTTTTTTCATCATTCATCATTCATCACTCATCATTTTATTAATCATTCCGCCAGCCGAAAGCGCATTCCCGCTTCTCTCTCGGCCAGGCCTTTCAGTTCCAGCAACCCCAGCGCCGAGGAGAGGCGCGAGACCGGCCAGCCTATCTCGCGGCAGATCGAATCGATGTGCTTTGGCTGCGCTGTCAAAAAGCGCAGTGTTTGTTCTTCGTCTTCGCTGAGGGGAATACTGGGCGCTTTCGGCGGCGGCGCTGGCGCCTTCTCAACCGGCGCATCAATTTTCTCAGCGGCAACCGCTTCTGCTGCCGGTTCTTCGCGTTGGCGATCTTGCTTCGTTTCGATTTCCACGGGTGAAGTCGGGGAAGGAATGCGCGGGATTTTTCCTGCTAATTCCGCCGCGTAGAAGGCGATCTTGTCTCCCAATTCGTTGAGGATATCCTGGGCGCTCGTCGCCAGGGCGGCGGCGGATTCCTTAATCAGCCGGTTGCAGCCCATCGCCGTCTCTTCCTCCACCGGGCCGGGAAGAGCGAAGATTTCCTTGCCTTGTTCCAAAGCGTACTTCGCCGTAATCAGCGCCCCGCTGCGCTCCGCCGCTTCCACGACCAGCACTCCCAACGACAATCCGCTGATGATGCGGTTGCGGGGCGGAAAATTGCGCCCTTGCGGCGCAACGTCGTAAAACAGTTCCGATATTAACGCGCCCCGCTTGACGATCTGTTCCGCCAGCGGCTCGTGTTCGCGGGGATAGACCATGCGCAGGCCATTGCCCATTACGGCGAAAGTGCGCCCATGTTTGCATCGCAGCGCCCCTTTATGCGCCGAGGCGTCGACGCCCCAGGCCAGCCCGCTGACGATAGTCAATCCTGCTTCCGCTAATTCGTTGGCGATTTGATTCGCCCGCCGTTTGCCCCCATCCGACGCCCGCCGCGAGCCGACGATGGCGAAGGCGAGTACATCCTCCGGTTGTAGTTCGCCCTTTACATATAATAAGGCGGGATGCGCGGGAATTTGGCGCAGAGAGGCGGGATATTCCGCATCGCCGGGCAGCAGAATCGCCGCTCCTTCTTTTTGCGCCCATGCCAGTTCCTTGTCGATATCCAGGTCGAACTTGCCCTGCGCCGCTTCGCGCACGGCTTCGCCTATCGCTAATGAAAATCCGTGAACGGCGGCGATCGCTTCCGGCGCGGCCTTCAACGCTTTGGTTATGGAGCCGAAATGAGCCTCCAACCGGCGGGCGCGGTCGCTGCCCATATATTTCGCCCGCAAAATCGCCAGCCACGGATAGAGTTTGTCCCGATCTAGTTTCATGCAACCAGCCCTTTGTCCTATTTATCCTTTCGGATTTATTCCGGCATACAATAAATCGCCTATTGTTTCTTATTAAAAAAAGATAGGATATGCCATGCCTCATTATTCCCATCGGTGAAGAAAAGTGAAGATAGAGCGAATCGAAGTTTTCCCCGTAAGTTATCCTACAGCGGGCCGTTTTAAATTTCTCGAAGATCCCAAAGGCCGCCGAGTGGGCCGCGCCGCCGTTTTGGTAAAGATCATAACCGTTAACGGCCTGATCGGTTGGGGCGAAAGCATTCCCGTTCAAACCTGGTGCGACGAAACGTTGGAATCTGCAACCAGCGCCATTCGCGATTATCTAGCGCCGGTTCTCATCGGACGCGATCCCTTCGATATCGCCGGAGCCGTCCAGCTCATGAACAAAACCATTTCGCCGGGATTTACGACGGGAATGCCCCTGGCGAAATGCGGCGTGGATATGGCGCTGCACGATCTTGCCGGCAAAGCCTTGGGCTGCTCGCTGGCGCAATATTGGGGACGCGCAGTGGGAGGGCCGGTAACTCTTAGCTGGACGCTCAATCCCTCCTCGCTCGATGGCTTGGATGCCATGATCGACGAGGGCTGGAAGCGTGGCTATCGCAATTTCAACGTCAAAGTCGCCCCCGATCCCAAATACGATCTCGAACTCTGCCGCCGCGTCAAACAACAGGTTCCGGACGGCTTCCTTTGGGCGGACGCCAACGGCGGCTACGATCTCGCCTCTGCACTAACCGCTGCTCCCATGTTGGCCGATATCGGCGTCGACGTGTTGGAATCGCCGCTGCGGCCTAATGATATTTCTGGATATATTCGCCTAAAAAAACAAGGCGCACTGCCTATTATTATGGACGAAGGCGTCGTTTCGCCCAAAGATTTGATCGAGTTCATCCGGCTGGATATGCTGGACGGCGTGGCCATGAAGCCTTCCCGCTGCGGCGGATTGCTATCCGCCCGTCGGCAGATTGAAATCCTGCTCGATGCGGGTTTGATGTTTCTCGGCAGCGGCTTATCCGATCCCGACGTGACTCTGGCGGCTTCGCTCGGCCTCTTCGCTGCCTACGGCTTGTCGTTTCCCGCCGCCCTGAACGGCCCGCAGTTCCTGACGCATAGCGTCCTGAAATCGCCCCTCGCCGTAAAAGACGGCGCCGTGGCTGTTCCCGAAGGGTATGGATTGGGAGTGGAGATCGACGAAGAAAGAATCAAGGCGATTGAGGTGATGGCGTGATTTTTTATTCATCCCCCGAGTTTTGGGGGGGGTAGGAGGGGGTTGTTTTAAGTTCTTTTAATTCAATGAACTACATTGTTTTTTGATATTTGATTATTAGAGAGATAAAATGGGAATAGGTTTATATGAAAAGAAACGTTAACGATCTCACGAAACAACGCGCTAGAGAGTTGCGTCAAAATCTATCTCCCGCAGAAAAACGATTATGGGCATGTTTACGAGCAAAACAAATTTTTGGACTTCATATTCGGCGGCAGCATCCAATTGGCCCTTATCTCGCTGATTTTTCTATTGAAAAATTAAAATTAGTAATAGAACTTGATGGGATTTCTCATGATTTCAAATTGGAAGAGGATGCTAAACGAGATCAATATATGCTGGAAAACGGCTATGAAGTTTATCGAATTTTAAACCGTGATGTAATGATGCGTTTAGAAGATGTTATTGAATCCATAAGGAATATATGTAAAGCAAAACTGTCGTAACCAAGCAGCCAAAGGAAGAATCGAGGGCTGTCTTAAGAGAAAAAAGCGTTTTTTATATTCCTCCCCCAAGTTTGGGGGAGGTTAAGAGGGGGTTGACTAAGGTAAATAATTTCAAGATGTTTTGCATTTACAATTAATTAAAATAGATTTTAACTTGATGACCTTGAATCAAAAGGGGATTGTTGGTTCATCCCATCAACCCCCCTCTAACTCCCCCCAATCTTGGGGGGAGAATAGTAGAGCAAACCATTTTGCAATATCCGCGAATTGGAAGATAAAATCAAGGAATTTCACTTCATGGGGAGGTTGAAAACATGTCCAACAATCAAAGCAATCGACGCCAATTTCTTCAACGATCATCCTTCGGAGCGGCGGCTTTGGGCGCCGTCGGAGTATCTGCCCAGCGCGTACTTGGCGCCAACGACCGCATCGCCGTCGCCATTATCGGCTGCGGCGGTCGCGGTATGGGTTTCGGCGGTGCGGAAATCAAGAACCTGAGCGAAAAAGAAAACGTCCATATCGCCGCTGTCTGCGATGTCTGGCGCAACAACCGCGAAGCCGCCGTCGCCAAAGTCAAAGAGTGGTTCGGTAAAACGCCGTACTCGACAACCCGCTACCCCGAAATCCTTAGTCGCAAAGAGATCGACGCCGTCTATATCGCCACTCCGGATCACGCCCATTCCCCCATCCTGGCCGACGCCGCATTATGCAAGAAGGACGCCTATTGCGAGAAACCGATGGCTACGACGCTTTACGACGCCCGCGACGCGTTGCGCTCCGTCCGCGATAACCAAATCGTTTGCCAGATCGGCACCCAGCGCCGCAGCGACGGACGCCACAAAGCCGCCGCCGAATTCATTCGCTCCGGCGTTCTCGGCAAGATCAGCGAAGTGGAAACCGCCTGGCACGACGCCAGCCCCCGTTGGCTGAAAAACGATTACAAAACTATCCAAAAAACCGACGTCGATTGGGACCAATACCAAATGAAACTGGCCAAGCGCGCATTCGATCCCATGCGCTTCCGCTGCTGGCACCTTTGGAAGGATTATACGGTTGGAACGCCCGGCCTATTGGGCAGCCATCTCATCGACGTGGCGACCTGGTTCATGGACGATCCCTTGCCCCTCAAGGCCGTCGCCAACGGCGGCGTCTATGTCTGGAACGACGGGCGCGAACATGCCGACACGCTGGATTGCGTCATCGAGTATCCAAAAAAATTTATCGTCCAATACTCCACCCGCCTAGGCAACAGCTGCCCCGTTCCCGAAGCGATCTTCTACGGTCTCAACGGAACCTTCGACACCCTAAGCTGGACCGCTTCCAACAAAGGCGGACGCAAGGACAGCCCTTTTAAGAATCCAGTGAAGATTGAACCCAAGGACGACGAAAACCACGTGCAAAACTGGCTGCAATGCATCCGCACGCGCCGAAATCCCAACGCCCCCATCGAAGCGGGCTACGCCCATTCCGTCGTCAGCATCATGTGCTTCCACTCGTGGGAATACGGTCATCGTTACGCCTACGACGCCGCGCGGGAGACGATCTATCCAGAATGATGAATGATGAGTGATGAATGATGAATGATGAGGAATTTATGGAGCATAATTTAGATTATAAACGTCCTCCAAAATATTCTGTCTACAAAAAACGAGCAGAAAAACAATTTAAAGGTGAAGAACATTTAACCGAAGATGAATTTATCTCTATATCTCAGCAAAATTGTCATTATTGTGATAAAAGTGGTCCCAATGGAATAGATAGATTCGATAATATTAAAGGCTACACAAAAGAAAATTGCGTTCCTTGTTGTAAACATTGCAATTATGTTAAAGGCAATCTATCAATAGAGGACTTTGAAACATGGAGAGATAGATTCGTTAAGAAACAGTTGACATATCTATCTAAAATAATATCTTCATGAATAACCAAAACGGCCTTGCGCAATTCATACAATTATTAAGACAAGAAATTCCCGCGCTGAGAGAACGCTATCATGTGGAATCGTTGAGCATATTTGGATCGTACGTTCGCCATGAACAGCATCCCGGCAGCGACTTGGATATCCTGGTAACATTCCGCGAAACGCCGGGACTTTCGTCATAGAAGCTATTTGAAGTCATCCAGTTGAATGACGTTGAGGTTCTTTATCGATTTCATTTGCTTATCGTTAGTCAAAAAGGCCGTACAATTCGAATGGATGGCTGTTGCATAATGGATCGCATCGGGGAGTTTCAAGCCGATTTCAGACCGCAAGCGAGCCGCTTCTATCAAAATCGTTCGGTGGATTGGCTCTACGGTTAATGAGGGGGAAGATTGAATTCCCTGGATATATATCGATTGCCATTGCGTATTTTTCTCCATTATGGGTTTCACCAACGCTTCGGCGATCGTCAATTCGCTGGTGTAGGAATGGAATTGTCCTAATTCAACTTTTTCAATAACGGGGGATAATATATCAATATAAGGAGAGAAACTTTCGAATAAATAGATGAAGATATTCGTATCCAGGTATATCCTATTTCCTTCAATTTGGTTTATTAATCCCATTGGTTTCGTTCCTGGCGTATGAATTGATCGGCATCTTCGGGCGAGGCATAGCATCCCTTGGCCGATCCTATGAGTTTGGTCAGCGTCGCCGGCGATTGAATCCCATCATCAATCAACACGATCACCTCTACGTCAACGCCTTCGGGAAATTCGGGAGAACGGATTTCAAGAACTCCACCCGTTCGAATCTTCGTTTTTTGGCGAATGGCTTTAGGCATTAGTTTGACTCCTCCACGGCAACAATACCTTTATTGTACTTGTTTTCTCTTAACGTCTCCAACTGGGAGGATTAAAATCCTCGTTATTGATCGATTCTTATTTCTTCGCATTAATCCCGCCCTACTTACCTCGATGAAAAATCGCGGATAAAATCCCCTTTTCCCCCCAAATAAAGGAGATCGAAAATGAACCATAATGGGCGCGAACAAACGCTTGTCTTGATTAAGCCGGACGCTTTGAAATTATCGCTGTCGGGATATTTGCTTTCCCTGCTGTCCGAATCGCATACGGGATTGATGATTACGGGAAGCAAAATCGTCAGCGTTTCCCGAATGTTGGCGGAAGAGCATTACGCCGAACACGCCGGGAAGGTATTTTACGATTCGCTTCTCGAATACATCATGGGAGAAATTCATTTCCCGGATGATCCTGGCAAGCGGAGAGTGAAAGTTCTCGTCTATCAAGGCAAGGACGCCGTGAAGAAGATCCGGGAAATCGCGGGACCAACCAATCCTCACATCGCCCGCGAAGAAAAACCCGGCTGCATCCGTTCGTTGGGAACCGTCATTCCGCTGAAAAACGGCGCGGGGGAAATCGTCGGCAATCGAATCGACAACCTGATTCACGCTTCGGCGTCCGTCGAGGAAGCGGAGCGGGAAATCAAACTTTGGTTAAAACCGAACGATATTCCTCCTCTCTTGCGCGCCTACTCCTGTCGGCAAAGCGAAGAGCATATTTATTGCAAAGACAATATGATATTCAAAAAATACGAATCCGGCAGCGTTTGCCTATTAACGCCGGGCGATATGGTCTGGGAATCCGATTGGAAGGCTCTATGCGCGATTCTCGAAGGAGCGCAGCCTGCTTGTTCTCTTCGATCGATCGCCGCTAAATATCTCATCAACGAAGATCGGACGATTGGATGAAATGATGGGATTGCGCCGAGATAACAAGGACGGCGCAAGAACTCATGTTGCGAATATTGGGGTGCGGGCGTCTGCGCCCGTCCCTCTTGCTCAAGGTTGATACTGCGTCTGCCCGCCCGTCATGGGAATATCGCCGTCGCTGACGACGCCGTTGGTTGAATTGTAGATAACCGTCGTTTCCGGCGCCACAAGTCCCCGCGCCCATATTTCCGTCATCAATCCCTTATTGGCGACTTTATCCGGCCCCAGGCTGTTCACGCACCACGCCTTGATTCCATAATCCGGATTCGTCGCCATGTAACTTCGGTAATTGTAAGTATCCCTCAGCATCTCGTCGCCGTAAGCGTTCGTCCCCTCGTTGATGAAGGGATCCTGAATGTCCAAAGTGGTGATATAGGATACCGGCGTTGTGAGCGGAATCAGGCGGTAGGTGATGGGATTGTATTGGGCGGGAAAAGTATATCCTGTGAAGTAGGGATATTGGTTGCGGTCGATATAATAGGTTTCGATGGCTAGCGACAAGGCTTTTTGATCGGATTTCACTCGCGCCACTTTCGCCCGAATTTGCGCATTCAGAAAGTTCGGAACCGCAATCGCCGCTAGAACGCCGATGATAGCCACTACGATAAGCAATTCGATTAAGGTAAATCCTTGAGAGCGTTGCCGCATGTATTTATTCCTTTTCATTATATGGAGAGCCTCTTGCAAAACTCCATAATTCCTCCCCCATGCTTGGGGGAGGTTAGGAGGGGGTTGCTTTAAGTCTAACATAATCAACCCCCCTCTAACTCCCCCCAAGCTTGGGGGGAGAATTTAAAAGCG